>NZ_JAPEMM010000004.1 GCF_026342735.1 Streptomyces sp. NBC_00193 | reverse complement strand
TGGTCGCCACCGGGCCGGTGCCGCCGGAGCGGGCCGTCGCCCGGCGGGCGGAGCTGGGCGAGGCCGCGGCGGTGGCGCTGAGTGCGGTGAGCGACGCCGAGGCGGTACGGGACTTCGTGGGCCCGGAGCACGCGGTGTTCGCCCGGCTGGCGCGCGAGGTCAAGGCCTGGGCCCGGTCCCGGGGTCTGGACTCGGCGCCCTTCGGCGGCCTGCCGGGACTCGCCTGGTCGGTGCTGGCCGCCCACACGGTCCGCTCCGCCCCCGACCTCTCCCCCGGGCCCCTGCTCCGCACCTTCTTCGCCACCTGGGCCGCCTGGGACTGGCGCACCCCGCTGTCCCTGGACCTGCCGCAGGCCGCGCCGGCCGCGCCGACAGCCCAGGGCGCAGCCGCGTACGCAGGAGCCGAGTGCGGAGGACCCGAGTCCGCAGCCACCTGCGCGGCCGGGGACCCGGTCACCGTGCTGACCCCCTCCGCCCCGATCCGTAGCTGCACCGGCCAAGTCACCTCAGGAATGGCCGAGTTGCTCACGCGGGAACTGTTCGCCACATGGGAGGCGCTGGAGGAGAGCCCCGCGGCACGGCTCGCCGACGCCGTCGCCGTCGCCACGCCCCCGCACCGCCGGCACGCCGCCTGGGCCGTGGTCACCGTGACGGGCTCCCGGTCCCGCGACTTCGAGGACAACCTGGGCCGCACCCGCGGCCGGCTGCGCGCCCTGCTCGGCGCCCTGACGGAGGCCGGGTGCGCGGACGCCCACGCCTGGCCCCGGCCCTTCGAGCGGACCCCGACCCTGGCCCGCTTCGCGATCGGGCTCGGCCACACGCCTCCGGACGCGAGCACCCTGGCGGCCCTGGCCGCACCCTGGTCGGCGACGCTCCCCGGCACCGAGGTGACCTGGGCGGACTGCGGCACCGTCCCCGACCTTCCCTGACGACAAGTAGCGAACGCAGGACGGCACCGGGCGGACCATGGGCGCCCACTCTCCGAACGCGGCGAGGACTCCCGACCAGAGCTCCGCCCCGCTGTAGCGGGCACGGCGGGACGGAGCGGTCAGAGCCTCAGTAGAGTTGTGCAAAGTTTTTTCGTCAATACTTTTCACAAGGATTGAAGAAACTCCAAGTTCACAGGCCTGATGCGTGTTTGACACGTCATTGGATCTTCAGTTCATGAACGCTCAAACCCTTGACGGCCCCGGCGCCGGGCAGTTCACTCACGCTTCGATCCCCCCGGATCCACAACGTCAGGAGTAGCCCCGCATGCCCCTCCTCTCCGCCCACCCTCCCCACCCGGCGCGCCGCGTCCCGCGACCGTCCCGGCTGACCGTGGCCTCCCTCGCGGCCGCCCTGGTCGCGGCCCTCCTCGCGCTCCTGCCGAGCACCGCGGCGACCGCCGCGCCCACGCTGCTCTCCCAGGGCAAGCCCGCCACCGCCTCCTCCTCCGAGGGCGCCGGCACCCCCGCCTCCGCGGCCGTGGACGGCAACAACGGGACCCGCTGGTCGAGCCAGTTCGCCGATCCGCAGTGGATACAGGTCGACCTCGGCGCGGCCGCCCAGCTGAGCCAGGTCGTCCTGCGCTGGGAGACCGCCGCCGCGAAGGCGTACCGCGTCGAGCTGTCCACGGACGGCGCGAACTGGTCCACGGCCTACTCCACGGCCACCGGCACGGGCGGCGTGCAGACCCACGACATCACCGGCA